>NZ_QJOT01000041.1:0-589 GCF_013393165.1 Paenibacillus sp. 79R4
GAGAAGGTTGGATGAAGCTAGGGGTAGAGGAGCGGAGCGTACGCAGTTTGTACGAGAGCACCGGAGACCGCGGCTGAAATGAAGATTCGAAGTCGAACAGACTTACAGTGTTGCTTCGTGATCAAAAGCCGAATTTTGAACTTCCTAGTTCAATAAAGGTTCAAACATTCCGGTTTTCAGCACCGAGAAGGTTGGATGAAGCGAGGGGTAGAGGAGTGGAGCGTACGCAGTTTGTACGAGAGCACCGGAGACCCCGGCTGAATTCAAGATTCGAAGTCGAACAAACTTACAGTGTTACTTAGTGATCAAAAGCGGAATTTTGAACTTCCTAGTTCAATAAAGGTTCAAACATTCCGGTTTTCAGCACCGAGAAGGTTGGATGAAGCTAGGGGTAGAGGAGCGAAGCGTACGCAGTTTGTACGAGAGCACCGGAGACCCCGGCTGAATTCAAGATTCGAAGTCGAACAAACTTACAGTGTTACTTCGTGATCAAAGGCGGAATTTTGAACTTCCTAGTTCAATAAAGGTTCAAACATTCCGGTTTTCAGCATCGAGAAGGTTGGATGAAGCTAGGGGTAGAGGAGCGGAG